>NZ_JAQFJL010000020.1:0-45735 GCF_030440045.1 Streptococcus sp. SP8
ATTGTAAACTATATTGACTATTACAACAACAAACGAATTAAGGTAAAACTAAAAGGACTTAGTCCTGTGCAATACAGGACTAAATCCTTAACTTAAATTATTTGTCTAACTTTTTGGGGTCAGTACACTCTTGCAGTTGACAAAGAGTCCTTTTTACTTATTTTTCAATCATGCTCGAACTTTATCGAACCTTGACCATCCCGTTTTCTTCTAACATTTTTTTCGTTTTAATATAGTCAGTTAAGTCCTTCAATTTATTATTCGACTTAAAAGCTTTGTTCCAAGTTTTTAGGTCCAATTTTGAAAAATCTGTCACTATATGGATCTGCAAATGGCCTGACTTGGACTTTTCAACAGTATAGTCCTTCCCTTGATATGACCATAATTTTCAAGCAAACTATCCTTCGCTGAGTTAAATTCCAATGAATCAGAAGCATCAATATCGGGCAGTTCTTTCCAGAACTCCGTCTTAAGGATCTCATTGTTTTTTACAGTTAGAATAGTCGTCTCATCACCATTTCCATAAGATCCCTGATACTTTTCTTAACGTGTTGATTGACAGGCTGTTAAGAAAACAATGATGAGGCTGGTAAGCAAAAATTTCATCAAAACAGTTATTTTTCGCATATTCCCTACTTCCGTTTCCGCGCAATCAAATGGATTGGAGTTCCTTCAAAAACAAAGGCCTTGCGAATTTGGTTCTCCAAGAAACGGAGGTATGAGAAGTGCATCAGTTCTTCTTCGTTAACAAAGACCACAAAAGTTGGCGGCTTGGTTGCCACTTGTGTCGCATAGAAGATCTTGAGGCGTTTTCCTTTGTCGGTCGGCGTTGGATTAATGGCAATGGCATCCATAATCACATCGTTCAAGACAGCTGAAGGAATCCGTGTATTTTGACTCTCACTGATCTGTTTGATCATCTCTGGCAACTTGTGCAAGCGTTGTTTGGTTAAGGCAGAGACAAAAACAATCGGCGCATAAGAAAGGTATTGGAATTGATCGCGAATGTCATCTTCCCACTGCTTCATGGTATGGTTGTCTTTTTCAATGGTATCCCATTTGTTGACAACAATGATCATACCTTTACCAGCTTCGTGAGCAAAGCCAGCGATCCGCTTGTCATACTCCCGAATCCCTTCTTCGGCATTAATGACCATCAAAACCACATCTGAACGGTCGATGGCACGCATGGCACGCATGACAGAATATTTCTCAGTGTTTTCATAGATTTTACCAGATTTACGCATACCAGCTGTATCGATCATGGTAAATTCTTGGCCATCTGCATCGGTAAAATGGGTATCGATGGCATCCCGTGTAGTTCCAGCAACAGGGCTTGCGATAACTCGGTCTTCTCCAAGGATCGCATTGATCAAGCTTGATTTTCCAACATTTGGACGACCAATCAAGCTAAATTTAATGATATCTGGATTTTCTTCTTCTGTTTCATTCGGGAGATTTTCAATGATGGCATCGAGCACATCCCCAGTTCCGATCCCGTGGACAGAAGAGACCGGTAGTGGCTCACCCAGTCCTAAGGCATAAAAGTCATAGATATCATTGCGCATCTCTGGGTTATCCACCTTGTTGACTGCAAGAATGACCGGTTTATGGGTCTTATACAAGATACGAGTGACATATTCATCAGCGTCCGTGATCCCTTCTTTCCCAGAAACGACAAAGACGATCACATCTGCTTCGTCCATGGCAATTTCTGCCTGATGCTTGATTTGCTCCATAAATGGAGCATCTACGTCATCAATTCCCCCTGTATCAATGATACTAAATTTTCGATTTAACCACTCAGCTGTTGCATAAATGCGGTCACGAGTAACTCCTTCTACATCCTCAACGATGGAAATCCGCTCACCGGCAATCCGGTTAAAGAGTGTAGATTTTCCGACATTGGGACGGCCTACAATCGCAATAGTTGGTAGGGCCATGATTTCCTCTTTTCTAATGAAAGGCATAACTTCGGTTCAAGAACGCCTCTCTTCATTTCATAATAGTTTGTGTTTTTCTAGTAGTTTTTTGGTCTCTTCTTGTTCAGGTTGACCAAATTGAGCTGCAAGGCGCTCGCTCCAGCTATCTGTTGCACGCGCTCCAGCATAATCTGCCTGAACCTTGTCATAGGTAGTCACAACTGATAGGTCTTGTTCTTGGTATACTTCTTCAAAAACAACCTGCTCCAATGGCAAACGTGGTTTCACTGCATGTTGCTGGTTAGGTACTCCGAGAGCAATCCCAAAAACAGGGTAGGTATAGTCTGGCAGACGGAAGAGTTCTGCGACTTCCTCTGAACAATAGCGCAACATGCCGATAATGACTCCACCATAGCCGAGACTTTCAGCTGCCAATAGTGTATTTTGAGCTGCTAGAGCCGCATCCACTGAGGTGATCAGTAAGTTGTCCACCCCTTCAGGATGGAAATCCTGCTCATGAAGTTTGACAGCTTTTCCAGCACGGTTTAAATCCCCAACAAAGAGGAGAAAGACGGCTGATTGGCGAATCGCTTCTTGAGGAAGCAAGTCGTAGAGGGCTTCTTTCTTTTCCTTGCTTTTGACCACAATCACAGAATAAGACTGAAAATTTTTCCAACTTGATGCCATCTGCCCAGCTGATAAAATTTCCTTGAGGTCAGCTTCTTTGATGGCTTCTTTCTTAAAACGGCGAACAGAAAAATGAGATTTCATTAAACGGATGGTTTCATTCATCGGCGATTGACTCCTTCCAGATGGATTTCCTTGGCTAAAAATTTCACGCGCTCCATGACCCGTTTGGCCTGCCAGGTTTCATCCCCATTGCGCGAAGCTGCAAAATGACGTTCCAACTCTTCAAAATTAAAGTTAGAAGTAAAGAAGGTTGGGAGATTTTCCTGCATTCGGTGCTGCAAAATCACTTGTAAGATTTCATCTCGCACCCAGGCTGACATCTGTTCCGCACCGATATCATCGAGAATTAAAATTTCGGCTTTTTTCACCTGATCGACGGTTTCTTTGACCAGGCCTGAACTGATGGCATTTTTAACATCGATCGCAAAACTTGGAAAATGAAGTAGGGTAGTAGAGGCCTGGCGTTTTTCGGATAAATCATGAGCCAAGGCTGCCATCATGTAGCTCTTTCCTACTCCAAAATCACCATAGAGGTAGATCCCCTTTTGATATTCTGGATAGTTGGCCACAAAATTGGCTAATTCCTCAAAGGCCTCAAATCGCCCCTTATCATCGAGCTCTACCTTGGCTAGACTCGCTTCTTTCAAGGTTGAAGGGAGATTGATCAAGTTGAGACGTTGGTTGATCGCAGCTCGTTTTTGGGCTTCGATTAACTCTGGCGTTTCCTCATAAGCGACATCTGCATAGCCTTCATTCATGGTGAGGATGGGCTTATAACCTTTGGCAATATAATCCGGATCTCTCAATAAGAAACGGTTGCGTTCACTAATGTATTGATTAAATTTTGAAATACTCCGTCGAATTTCTTGTTCAGACAAAGACTGGACCTTGATAAAGGCAGCAACTTCTTGGTCTGCCAAGATCTGTGCGACCAAATCCTCATAGTTAAATTGATGCGCACGGTTCATGTGAGACATAGTTTGACCTACACTTTCCATCTACTCACCTCCTTGATTCAGTTTTTCTAACAGGCGTTGTTTCTCTTTAGCAAGATCCACCTTTTCTGCTTGACTGGTTTGATTTTGATAGTTTGGTTGGCTCCACTTGGGAACATTGCTGTTCTTGCCCTTGGCTGATGTAGGACTCGTCCCCTTGTTTCCTTGAGCCTTAGCTTGTTCCTGGCGTTCTCGAACTTTTAAAATCGCTAGTTCTGCACTGTTGACCCCTTGATAAGAAAAATCATTTCCTACCTTCAAAGCATACTTTTCATTGAGATTAGCAGACTGGGTCTTGTTAAAGGTCAACAATAAGATAATATTGATCACCTCATCTAGTAAGCCTAGATCAGCTAACTTGGATAAAGTCTTGCGTTCGCTCTGCGTAATGGTCGCATTGCGTGCCTTCTTAATCTCCGCTAGAAATTGTAGGCTGGATTTTGCCTTAGCTTCTCTCAGAATGGTTTCTTCCTGACGGCTATAGGACATGCGGGGTTGCTCTTGGTTGGCCTGAGCCAACTTTTGCTTCATTCTCTTTGGAGAGACAATCCGGTCTACAGCCGTTTCTTTTGCTAGGAGATAGGTTTCATACCAGGTCCATTGTTGCTCTTCTGCGATGGCAAAGAGAGCTAGGGTTGCTTCTCCTTCATCCGCAAAACGAAGTCCATCACGCACCATCATTCGCTTAAACATCTCCATATCGAACTGCTGTTTCTTACTTGGAAGAACGGTCGTCTCCCCAGCATCTATTCCAAAGACTTGCGAGAAGGAAACTTGCCGTCTAGTCCCTAAAGAGCGTACTGGGAGCAGATCTTCCACGGCCTTTTCCCCAATCTTTTTTTCAAGCAAGCGTTTGAAAACAGCATTCGAAAAAAATTCTCCTGCCTCAAGAGGAGCATGTAACTGAATGGTGATCCCAACTTCTTCCTCATAGAGATCGATCAACCCCATGGCAATTAACCGGTCAAAAGCCAGTAGCAACTGTGGAAATCCTATATTCAAATGATTGAGGATTTGAGCCAGTAAATATTGTTTTTCATCCTGATCATAAGAGGCCAGCAGATAACGATAAACCGTTACCGTTTCCATCTCCAAAATAGGCAGGTAATACTGCTCCAATGCAGCCCCTGCCGGTGGAAGAAGATTATTTTTTAAAAATGCGAAAGGCGTATTGGGCTTCATCTATTTTTCCTTTTTCTTCTTGGTTCCCTTCGTAATTTGTTTCAAGAGGGTTTCTAACTCACCGACATCCTTGAAACTCCGGTAAACACTAGCAAAACGGACATAGGTGATCTCATCTAAATCTGCTAACTCATCCATGACCAACGAACCAATATACTCACTGTTGATTTCATTATCACTTTGGCTGCGAACCTTTTGCTCGATCCGATTCACAATTTCTTCGATTTCATCACTAGAAACAGGCCGTTTTTGAGCTGAGCGGATAATACCATTAAAGATTTTATCACGAGAAAATTGCTCGCGTGTCCCATCCTTTTTGACAACCACTAGGGTCCGCTCTTCCACTCGTTCGTAGGTAGTAAAGCGATAATGGCATTCTTCGCATTCCCTGCGACGACGGATGGTGTTCCCATCTTCAGCTTGTCGACTATCCACCACACTAGACTTACTTCCACCACATTTTGGACAACGCATTTGCTACCTCCTTAAACTGTTTTAACACTTCATTTTACCATAAATTGAATCGTAAAGAAAGCAGAAGAACAGGAGAATCCCCTATGGTTGCTCCTCATTGATCCATAAAAAAGAGTCGAAGGACGATTGAATAAAATCGTTTTCCTTTCGACTCTCCATTTATATTAAAGTGATAATTCAGCTTCTAAGCCATAGTGATCACTGACATGGGGTTTGTTTTGATCATCAAAAATGACATGTAGACGCTGGATGTCCCATTCTGGACTTGCAAAGACGTAATCGATTCGCAATGGAACTTGATTATCCGTCCAGCCATCGATTCCAGGACCTACAGTATAAGTCCCCTTTGTTTCTTTGGCTTCGATAAAACTATCTTGAAGTTTTAGCGAACTGGATAGAATCGTTTCATACCCTTCTTGACCAGCAGGATTATTGAAATCACCAGCTAGAATAAAAGGTTTGCCTACTTGGCTGAAGTAGTTCTCAATGCGTGGCCACTCAAATTGGAAACCTTTGTCCCACCAAGAAAGATGGACGCTGGCAACAGCAATCTCTTTGCCATCTACACTTGTATGGGCAACAGCTACTCGGCGGGTATGGTAGTCCGTTGGATCATCCATATTGGATACCAAAATCTCATCCGCCTTCAAGGGTTGACGCGAAAGAACGGCCACACCCTCATTGAGGTGATCATAGCCAATATGGTTGTAGGCCCAAGTCCAGTAATAGTGAAGACCTTGAGCAGCCAACTCCTCAACCAATACGCGAACAAAGTGATCCTTGTGAATGGCTACAGCTGATGGCAAAGCTTGATAATACTCATCCGTTTTAACTGCTTCTGAGGCCATTTCTTGATTGACCTCTTGGAAACAGATCACATCATATTGTGCTTCTAAAATTTGCTCCTTGAGGGTCTCAAATTTTTGCTGGGCATTCTCTTCCATCCAACTATGGGAATTTAATGTTAAAAATTTCATCCCCTGATTTCTCCTTCTTTTCAAATCAAGAAACGGCAAGAGGCCGGGTACACTGCCCCAACCTCGTTTTCTTTGCCGACATCTCTTATAATTCTACTGTTGCAACAGGCGTATTTGCAGCCAATTTACCAGTATGTTCGACCTTAACTGATTTAATCGCATCTGCATTTGTGAAGACAACAATTGTTGAAGTTTCACGACCAGCTGCACGGATCGCATCAAGGTCTGCTTCTACCAAGAGGTCTCCAGCAGCCACTGTTTGACCTTCAGAAACTTTAACCTCAAATGGTTTTCCTTCAAGACTAACAGTATCTAGACCAATGTGAACCAAGACTTCCAAACCATTATCTGTTACCAAACCAAGGGCATGTTTGGTTGGGAAGACACTAGTAACTTTACCAGCAACTGGTGAAACGATGTGGCCATTTTCAGGCTCAACTGCAAATCCGTCTCCCATCATTTTTTGTGAGAATACAGGATCTTTCACATCTTCGATGTTGATCACTTCACCATCTGCAACAGAGTGAACTTCATCAGTTACCCCTTTAAAGGTTGCTTCAGCCTTTTGAACTGCTGTCATTTGGCTAGGAAGTGTTTCAGGAATGACTTCACCTGAATCAAGAACGTCTTGGATATCAGATTTCAATACGTCAGCTTTAGGTCCGTAGATCGCTTGGACCCCTTGTCCTTTCATGACAAGACCCATAGCGCCTTCAGCTTTCCATTGTTCTTCTGTTCCGACTTTTTCAGCGTCCTTAACGGTTACACGAAGACGAGTCATACATGCGTCAACGTCGACGATGTTAGCACGTCCACCAAGAAGGTTGATAATGTTAATGACTTGTGAGCTTGCTGAGCTTGTAGCAGCACCTGCTGCTGCACCATCTCCTGCAGGGGCATCATCATTTTGTTCATAGTTACCGTTACGTCCTGGAGTCGCATAATTGAATTTCTTAATCATGAAGTTAGCAATGAAGTACATGATAAATCCAAAGAGGACTGTTACCCATACAAAGTTAAAGATATCTAGTGCCAAACCAGCGTTGATGGCCATTGGTGTACGTGTCAAGAACTCGATTGAACCGAATGAGTGAACACGAAGGTGAACCAAGTCAGCCATTGCAAAGGCAGCACCTTGAACAAAGGCGTAGATCAAGTACAATGGTGTTGCAATGAACATGAACATGTATTCAATTGGTTCTGTAACACCTGTCAAGAAGGTTGCAAGAGCAGTCGCAACAAGCATTCCTTTGTATTTTTCTTTTTTATCTGGGTCCACATTGCGGTAGATAGCCACCACGATTCCCATCAAGATACCGAAAGATCCGATCATTTGACCAACTTTGAAACGAGCTGGTACGTATGCTTTAAGCAAGTGTTGATACTGACTAGGATCTGCTTTCTTCAAGTTGACAAGGTCTGTTACCCAAGCCAACCAAAGTGGATCTTGTCCAAATACAGTTGTTCCTTTGGCAGCACCTGTAAGAACTTGGTAGCTACCACCCAATTGAGTATAGTTGATTGGAATGGTCAACATGTGGTGAAGACCAAATGGCAAGAGAAGACGTTCCAAGGTACCAAACAAGAATGGTGCCAATACTGGAGCTGTTGATTGTGAGTTGGCGATCCAAACACCAAATCCATTAATTCCTGATTGAACTACTGGCCACAAGGCTGACAGAACCAAGGCTGTTAGAGCTGAACGAACGATAACAACGAATGGTACAAAGCGTTTCCCGTTGAAGAAAGAAAGGGCTTCTGGGAGTTTACGGTAGTTGTAGTATTTATTGAAGGCAGTTGCTCCAACGAAACCTGAGATAATCCCTACAAATACCCCCATATTAAGAGCTGGAGCTTCAAGAACACTGATAAAGTAGTCCGCAACTTTAATTGATCCACCGAAGATTGTGTGAACCGTAGCAGCCTTATCAGCTAACATTGCAGATGTCACTCCGAAAACTGCACCGGTAATACGGTTAATCAAGATGAAAGAAAGACCAGCTGCAAAGGCACCCCCTGCACGTTCTTTGGCCCAGCTACCACCGATAGCAAGGGCAAAGAGGATGTGAAGGTTTCCGATAACCCCCCAACCGATTTGTTCGAGAATTCCACCTGTAATAACAAGTGGAGATAAATTCGGGTTGATCATAGGGATAGATTTCCCGATTGAAATCATCAACCCAGCCGCTGGCATGACAGCGATAACGACCATCAAGGCCTTACCGAACTTCTGCCAGAATTCAAAGCTAAATAAACTTTTGAATGATCCTTTGTTCATCATTCAACCTCCTTATATTGTTTAAGGCTTTGTTTTAAGAAAACGTTTGCGCTTAATTTGTTTCTAGTATACCATATTTTAAAAATTTGTAAAGCCTTACATTCATTTTTTTCTCCAAATTTTATCTTTTTTTATCTTTTTTAAGCCAAATCCTTTTTAAAACCCATCCTTCCCGAACGCAAACGTTTCCCTTGAAGTATAAAAATATTCGAACCCTCTAAGGGTTCGAATATTTTATTCTAATGCGTCTTGCATGGCATAGCCAATCCCACGAACGGTCTTAATATAGCTTTTTTGACCGGGTAGATCAATTTTCCCACGGAGATAACGGATATAGACGTCCACAATATTAGTCTCACCTGTACTCTCGTACTTCCAGACACTTTCCAACAACTGATCTCGTGTCACCACCCCTTTGCTTCCCATCAGAGTCGCTAAGAGATCATACTCCCTGCGGGTCAAACTAATCATGTCTTTCCCACGATAGACGGTATGGTGTTCCACATCAATGCGCAAATTGCGGTATGATGTTGGGATTTTCATCTGGCTACAATGTTGGTCAATATAATCACGTCCTCTAAAAATGGCTGTGATCTTATCTACCAAATCGCTGATAATAAAGGGTTTGACCATATAGGAAACGGCAAAGCGCTGAATACTCTCTTTGTGCTCAGCAATTTTTTCGCGGCTATCCAAAACAATCAAAACAGAAGCTGGGCGAATCCGACTGATTTCCTCTGCGAATGTTTCACCAGACATATCTGACAAATCGTAATTAAACAAGATCAGATCATATTTGGTCGCAGCAATCAAGGACAGACCCGCTTTTCCATCCTCGACCACATCAACTTGATACCCCTCTTTTTGAAGTTCCAAATCAATGAAACGAGCGATTTGCTTCTCATTTTCTACTAGTAGAACTCGTTTGACCATAGAGCAAGATTATTTTTCGTCGTACCAAGAATAGTGGAAGGTACCTTCTTTGTCTTTACGTTGGTAAGTGTGAGCACCAAAGTAGTCACGTTGTGCTTGGATCAAGTTTGCTGGAAGATCCGCTGAACGGTAGCTATCGAAGTAAGTGATGGCTGCTGAGAAGGTTGGTACAGGTACACCTGCTTGAACAGCAAGAGCTACAATGTCACGAACTGATTGTTGGTACTTAGCAGTGACATCCAAGAAGTACTCATCCAATAGAAGGTTAGCAAGATCTGCATCGCGGTTGTAAGCATCTGTGATCTTTTGCAAGAAACGAGAACGGATGATACATCCATCGCGCCAGATAGATGCGATGTCCGCAAATGGTAAGTTCCAGTTGTTTTCTTTAGAAGCAACACGCAATTGCGCAAAACCTTGTGCGTAAGAGATGATTTTTGAGAAGTAAAGGGCTTGACGAATTTTTTCGATCAACTCAGCCTTGTCTCCTTCAAATTTGAAGGCAGCTGGTTTTGGAAGAACCTTGCTAGCGTGTACACGTTCTTCTTTGTAGGCAGAGATGTAACGAGCAAATACTGACTCAGTGATGAGTGACAATGGTACACCAAGGTCAAGCGCTGATTGGCTCGTCCATTTACCA
Organism: Streptococcus sp. SP8; assembly: GCF_030440045.1. Lineage (NCBI taxonomy): Bacteria > Bacillati > Bacillota > Bacilli > Lactobacillales > Streptococcaceae > Streptococcus > Streptococcus sp. SP8. The sequence continues at coordinate 10,092 of NZ_JAQFJL010000020.1, forward strand.
GTTCCTTTGTTGCCTGCAGCGTCCAAGATGTAGTCTACGATTGGTCCATCTTGACCTTCGTCGTCTTTGCGTTTCAAGATATCAGCAGTGATTTCGATCAAGTAGCTGTCCAATTCACCCTTGTTCCATTCAGTGAAGATTTCAGCCATGTCTTCTGCAGAAAGACCAAGCAAGTGTTGCATGAGGTCATAGCTTTCTGCGATCAATTGCATATCACCGTACTCAATCCCATTGTGGACCATTTTCACGTAGTGACCAGCTCCATCAGGACCGATGTAAGTCACACATGGTTTTCCATCTTCAGGCGCTTTTGCAGAGATTTCTTCAAGAACGTCAGCTACCAAGTCATATGCTTCTTTTTGTCCACCAGGCATGATAGAAGGACCTTCAAGGGCACCTTTTTCACCACCAGATACACCTGTACCGATAAAGTTGATCCCTGAGTTCGCCAACTCTTCATTACGACGGATGGTATCTTTATAGAAAGTGTTTCCTCCGTCGATCAAAATATCACCTTTATCCAAATGTGGAAGAAGTGCTTGGATAGTTGCGTCTGTACCAGGTCCTGCTTGAACCATGAGCATGATACGACGTGGTTTTTCGATTGAGTTTACGAAGCTTTCGATATCATAGCTTGGCACAAAGTTTTTATCAGGATGGCAAGCAATCACATCTTCTGTTTTTTCTTTACTACGGTTAAAAATGGCAACTGTGTAGCCACGAGATTCGATATTAAGGGCAAGGTTACGACCCATTACGGCCATACCAACAACACCAAAGTTTGCTTTAGTCATGTGACACTCCTCTTTATAGTTTGCATTTATTCTACCATTTTTCCTCCTCAAAAGAAAGCAGAAAATAGCTTCCCGCCTTCTCCAAGAAGGAGAAGCTCCTGCAAATCATTTGATCTTCAAAATAAAAGTGCCCGAGAAACAGTTCTCAGACACTTTCTTAAGAATGGTATTAATCTTCTTTAGAAGCTAACTCCTCTGCTTCAATGACCGGTTGTTCTCCTTCTTTGAGTTTATTGACCGTCATATTGACCCCAAGAGCTCCTGCTAGCAATTGACGAATATCAAATCCAGCTCCTTGAGAGACTTGGTCGATACTTTGCATAATATCGCCCACCATCTTAGAAGCATTGCCTTCCCCGTACATGGTGATCTTATCCACCTTGGTTAATGGTTCAGCGACAGCACGCGCAATTTCAGGCAACTTGTCAACGACCATTTCAGTAATGGCTGCTTCTTGCATTTTCTTCATCGCTTCGGCCTTTTGGTCCAAACCTTTGGCTTCAGCTTCCAGTTTCAAGCGAATGGCTTCAGCCTCGGCACGACCTTTAGCCTCAATAGCTTCGGCCTCTTGCAATTGGGCAAATTTCTCAGCTTCGGCTTGGGCTTTTCGAGCTTCGGCTTCTTTTTGTGTTTCGAAGAGTTCTGCTTCCGCCTTGCGTTGGCGTTCAATCAATTCTGCTTCTGCAGCTTGTTGACGCGCATATTTTTCAGCTTCAGCTTGTTTGCGGATGTTGGCATCCAATTCTTGCTCACGAACCTTAACTTCGCGCTCTTTGACTTCCGCTTCTTTTTCCTGTTTCATGATATTAGCTTCGGCTGCCACGCGCTCTTGTTCACGACGTTGCACCTCTGCCTCAATCCCTTTAGCGGCATCCGCTTTTGCTTGGGCAATATCTGCTTCTTGCTTGAGGGCTGCTTGTTTGAGTTTTAATTCGTTTTGTTTTTGCGCAATTTCAAGATCGGCTGCGACGCGTTTGTCGTTGGCCAATTTATCTTGTTCTGCTTCAACTTCCTTGCGTTCGCGTTCTGCTTTGGCTTTGGCAATCAAGGCATCTTTCTTAATGGTTTCAACATTTTCAATCCCGAGGTTATCGATGACTCCCCCTTCATCAGAGAAGGATTGAACCGTAAAGGCGATGACTTCTAGACCCATTTTAGCCAAGTCTGGCGCTACGTTGTCTTGCACTTTTGAGGCAAACTCTTGACGGTCATTGACCATCTTACGGAGCTCCATCTGACCGATCACTTCCCGCAAGTTTCCTTCCAAGACATCTTGGACAGAATTGGAAATATCTGTCGTATTCCAGTTCAAGAAGTTTTCTGCAGCCCGGGCAATCATTTCATCGGTTGTACCGATTTTTAATTTAACAGCTGCATCGGCACGGACGTTAATGAAGTCCAGTGTTGGGACTGCTTCTGACGTCCGAACATCTGTCGAGAATTGCTCAATATCAAGATAAGAGCGTTGTTCGACAAAGGGAATCATAAAGCCTGCTTTCCCACGCAAGTGACGTTGCTTCCGAAGACCGGTAATGACCACGACTTCGTTGGGTTTAGCGTTGACATACCCTTTGACCAATAAGATCAATACAAGAATGGCTACGATTACAAAAGTAATCAACCAACCTGGAATAAATAAAGTATCCATACTTTTTCTCCTTTTTTAGAGGTCTCCCCTCTGTTGTTTATTAATCCTAGTATATCAAAAGAAGGCCTTTCCTCAAAGAAAAGACCTGTATTTATGTCTAAATTTATCAAATGCAATCTCTAGCTTATTCTTCGTCAAACAAGCCATTTAGACCAGCGAAAGGACTGTTTTCTTCTTTCTTAATCGCTTGAGCGGCTTGGTATTCTTCTTCGGATAGGATTTTCCAATCATTGCCTTCGATAAAACCTTGTCCAGCCTCTTCTTCTGGAGTAAGAACCTTGAGGGGAATATTGAGCAGGATATTATCCGCTACACTCTCACTCAGGTCAATCTTCCCACCTTCGATTGGAAGGATCAAGTCTTCCTCTAGGGCCTCGATGTCTGCGTCAGACTGTACATCCTCCGCAAACACCTCTGTTACAGGATAGCTCTCTTGAAGCTCGACAGGCTCCATGCTTCGGCTAGATGCCAAAACGATGGTGTAGCTCAACTGGTAATCCAAGATATAGAGGCCTGTATCATAGGCTACTCGTCCTGTCGCTGTCACATTCTTTAAATCAAGAATTTCTGGATTACGCTTTTGCAATTCCTTGAGCAAATCCAACTCTTGATCAAAAGCTAGTCCTTCAGGATTTTTACGGATTTCTTGTGTAAATAGGTTCATTCTTTTGTCCTCAAATCTTCTAGATACTACTAGTATATCATGAAGCTGCCCCTCAACCAAGAAGTCTCCTCAAAAATTTGTTATAATCATGAAAAAGATACAGTAACTAGGCCAATTGGTGTTGTACACAAGGTCCCACCATCTCTTGGACAAAAGAGGGTCACTGGCTAGGGCATTGAGCAATGTTAGATAGAGGAGAATTCATGAAAGAAATCGGAGCAGTTTTTCGGCAAATACGTGAAAGTCGTCACATCTCTTTAGAGGAAGCTACGGGTGGCGAATTTTCGCGCTCCATGTTATCTCGATTTGAAAGAGGGGAAAATGACCTGACGACCCAACGGTTTTTTCAGGCTTTGCAACAGATCAAAACCAGCCTCAGTGAGTTCTCTCATCTAGCTGGAATCGATCAGCACTCTTTTATTCCCAAATTGTTGAAAGAGCACTATGAAAACATGAGCTTGGAACACGATCAAGCCTTGTACCAAAACTACCAGCTAGCCTATCAGAAACATCACAAAAAAGAAGACCTCTTAGCCAGCATTATTCTCAAGGCCCAAATGCTTGGCTTCTATCCTGAGGTGGAGCTCACCGCTAGCCAAGAGGAACTGGATTTCCTCCATGATTATCTCTTCTCTGTCATGATCTGGGGAAATTTTGAATTGAACCTGTTCTCTCTGACCTCTCCTCTTTTCTCTAGTCAGCTTTATCGACAATACACAGAGGAGTTGGTTCAACGGGAGGATTTCAAACTTCTCCTAGATTCCTCTCGTCCTGCCCTTAACTCTATTTTTCTCAATGGCTTCTTTCTGGCCACTAGTTCGAATGAATTTGAAGACGCGATCTATTTTGATCAGTTGATCAAGGACCACTTTTACTCTGAAAATGAAGCCTACCATCGGACGGTTTATCTCTATGCCAAAGGAGAATTTCTCTATCGAAAGGGAGAAAAAGAAATCGGTCTTGAAAAGATGGAACAGGCCATCCAGGTTCTCTCTATTCTGGATTGTAAGGACAGTGCCAACTACTACAAACAGGGCCTGCAAGAACTGATCAATAAATCCTAAAAACTCACAGATCTACTCTGTGAGTTTTTGTTGAAAATATGCAACATTATTTTTTTCTTGCTTTTTAGGTTTACAATAGGACTATCAAGTAAAGAAAGAAGGTTCTTCCCATGATAACCAAACTAAAAAGCTACTTCCTCCGCTTTCTTCTCTCACATACCAGCATTTATCTGAAGGATCAGGAACTAGCTCTCTCTGAAGATGAGAAAATGGAGCTCTTCAAACAGATCTTTCGATCCATCAAACAAGTCCTACCCACTAATCACGTGAAGGAGGAAGGCTTATGAAACTCTTAGTCCGTAATAAGATTTTTGCCTTACTTAGTCTTTCTCGCTTTTTGAATACCCTGGGTGCTGCCATCTACAATCTGGTCTTTGTGGTCTTTGCTGCCAGCATGCCACAGCCGAGCCTAGCAGTTGGCATTGCCAATCTCATTGTATTTATTCCTAGCCTCTTTACCATTTTTGTCGGGATGAAGGCTGACCGCACGAAGAAAAAAGCTAACTGGTTGATCCGCATTGGCTATCTTCAAGCCATCCTCTTCATCCTTATTGCTCTCATGACCAAGATTCCAGGTTACCTAGCCTTTTCGATTGTTTGCTTTTTAAACATTGTTTCAGATTGTTTGAGCGATTATCGCGGAGGCTTGCAACTCCCCATCATGAAAAAGAACATCCCCGACGAGGATTTGATGGAAGCCTATTCCTTCAACCAACTACTTAGTATGGTCTGTTCGATTTCTGGACAAGCTCTAGGAGTTTGGTTGCTAACCATCAGCCATCAAAATTTTGCCCTGGTCGCTTCGATCAATGCAGTGACTTTTCTCCTGTCTTCTACCTGTCTCTTGATTAGAAAAAAGCAGCTGACACATGATCCCGTCATTGAGCCCAAAAGTAAGAATTCTTTGGTACACGAATGCCAAGAGATGTACCAGAACGCCAAAAGTATTTTTTCAGATGAGGAGGTTCACCACTTTGGCAAGTTGCTCTTCTCATTGGTTCTCATCAATGCCCTTGGGGGATCCATCTCAGGTATCTACAATTTACAACTGCTTCACTCCCCCTTCTTTCAGTTGAGCTTTAGCCAATCCCTCTTGATCTTAGAGGCAGTGACTATTTTAAGCATGGTCTGGGCTAGCCTGACACCCCATGACTATTTTTCCAAGCAATCGCTCCACCATATCCTCCTTTGGATCACAGGTGGGCTGACTATGCTTGGGCTCACAAATATTCTGGTGCACTGGGATTTCCTTTCCCTTCTACTCATCACTTTCCTTGGTTATCTTGTAGCAAAAATCAATCCAAAAGTTTCCAGTCTTTTAATGAGCAAATTACCCGCTGAAAAATTAGCTTCTACCTCTAGCTTTTTGGGACTGATGGTCAGCTTTGCTATGCCACTTGGAACAGCTCTCTTTTCTAGTCTAGCTATCTGGAGCCTTCCCCTAGCTTGGGGGATCTTTGCCATCCTTGGTTTCACTACCCTCCTCTTAACAACCAAATAAAAAATCCACCGTTTGGTGGATTGAGCTTGAGGACAAAGTCATCTTAAAAACTTTCCTTAGGTGAGGACGGACGTCAGCGAACTTCGAAGAAGTTCCATGACTAATTATTGAGTCTAAGGTCTCAATAATTCCGAGTGCCTGAAACTAAATAGCTTCAGGCACTTTTCTCACGGCGGAAAGTTTCAATAGATGAGTTAATAATTCTAAAGAATAAATTTCTTTTATTTGTATAGAATTTATTAGATTTATAAAGAAAAACAGTTTTCCCACACTCTCAATCCTGCTAATGATGGATTTTTTACATTTTTCTTAGGCGAGCCACTCGCTCAGCAATGGGTGGGTGGGTATAAAAGAGTTTTTGCAATCCGGATTCTTTTTTTGGATCGTTGATAAAAAGAGCACTGCTCGCATCATCGACATGTCGTTGCATGGGTTCGCTATTGTCTAGTTTTAACAAAGCATTGATCATCCCTTGAGGATTCCGTGTCAATTCGACACTTGAAGCGTCTGCTAGGAACTCCCGTTGACGAGAAATGGCTAACTGGACCAGGGTCGCTGCTAATGGCGCTAAAACGATGGCAAGCAAGGAAAGGATCAGAATAATAATTTCTAAACCACCGCTACCTTCTCGATCATCGTCCCGGCTACGGCCACCGCCCCACCACATCATCCGGCCACCAATGCTAGAAAGCATGGTGATGGCACTGGCAAGGGCCACTGCAATCGTAGAGATGCGAATATCGTAATTGCGAATGTGGCTGACTTCATGTCCGATGACTCCCTCCAATTCCTCACGGTTCATCACAGCTAGAAGACCTGTCGTTGCTGCAACAGCAGCATTTTGAGGATTGGACCCTGTCGCAAATGCATTCATAGAAGGATCATCTACAATATAGACCCGAGGCATGGGGATCTGGGCTACCATAGCCATATCTTGTACAATATGGTAGAGTTGAGGGGCTTGCTCTTCCGTTACCTCACGCGCCCCATTCATCCGCATGACAACTTCGGTGGATTGAAAAACCATGCTAAAGGCATAGATTCCACCAATAATCAAAGCTAGGATGACGCCACCAAAGGAGGAGCCTAACCAGAGGTAACCAACGGCTGCTCCGATAAGAGCTAAGAGTATGAAAAAAGCAATAAGGAGAATCCAGGTTCTCCTTTTATTGCTTGCAATTTGGTCAAAGAGCATATTAGTCTCCTAATCCGCTAAAGTCCACCTTTGGTACTGCTTTTTCTTCTTCAGGCACTTGAAGAAATTCAGCTTGTCTGAAGCCGAACATTCCAGCAATCACGTTTGTTGGGAAAGTTTCCAACTTGACATTGTAATTGCTTGTGACACTATTGTACAATTGACGAGCATAAGAAATTTTGTTTTCTGTGTTGGTCAATTCTTCTTGCAATTGCATGAAGTTGGTGTTGGCTTTCAAGTCTGGGTAATTTTCAGCCACCGCAAAGATGCCTGCTACTTGGCGTGAAAGAGCATCACTGGCTGCCATTGCTTCTGCAGGTGAAGAAGCTTGCGCTACTTGTTGGCGAAGTTGAGTCACTTTTGCTAGTGTATCTCCTTCGTACTTGGCATAGCCTTTAACGGTTTCGATCAAGTTTGGAATCAAGTCATTCCGACGTTTCAATTGCACATCAATTTGACTCCAAGCTTCGCGAGTCTGCATGCGGCTTTTCACCAAACCGTTGTAAACTCCTACTACAATCAACACAAGGACCACAATGATCCCAAGAATAATCCAAATCATTTTATTGAATTCCTTTCATTTCTTTCTACCAGTATATCAAATTTCCCTTATTTTGTGGTAAAATAAAAGCATGAAACCAGAAGAATTTTATGTCCGTTTAGCCGACCTCGGCTTTCCATTAACTGATCGTCAAAAAGAGCAATACGAACGCTATTTTGAGCTCCTCGTGGAATGGAATGAAAAGATTAATCTCACCGCCATCACCGAAAAAGACGAAGTCTATCTCAAGCATTTTTATGATTCGATCGCACCCATTTTACAGGGCCTGATCGAAAACCAACCCATCCGTCTCCTGGATATCGGAGCTGGCGCTGGCTTTCCCAGCCTACCCATGAAGATCCTTTTCCCTGAGCTGGATGTGACCATCATTGATTCCCTTAATAAGCGGATCAATTTTCTCCACTTGCTGGCTGAAGAGTTGGGCTTAAATGGGGTTCATTTCTACCATGGACGAGCTGAAGACTTTGCACAAGACAAGGCCTTTCGTGCCCAATTTGATATCGTAACTGCCCGCGCTGTTGCCCGCATGCAGGTCCTCTCTGAACTGACCATCCCTTACCTGAAAGTAGGAGGACGGCTTCTTGCTCTCAAGGCCAGCAATGCTCCAGAAGAGTTGGAAGAAGCCAAAAATGCCCTCAACCTGCTCTTTAGCAAGGTTGAAGACAATCTACAGTATGAATTGCCAAACGGGGATCCACGCTTTATCACTCTTGTAGAAAAGAAAAAAGAAACCCCCAATAAATACCCAAGAAAAGCAGGCATGCCCAATAAGCGTCCATTGTAGTAAGATACAAAGGGCTAAGCGGATAAAGTCAAAATAGGGAATTCGACGCAGAATCCAAAAGATTCTAGGAGGATTCATCTTTTTGACACAATCCGCAGCCCGTGTTCATTTCAGTAAGATACAAAGGGCCAAGCGGATAAAGTCAAATAAGAGGCTGGGACAAAAGTCCTAGCCTCTCAATTGTTTTTGGATTGTCGAGCAAGACGCAGTGGTTGAGTGGGCTCTACTACGCTGATTTCATCAGCTTTTACAGCCCTACTCAACTGTGCGGAGGTGGGACGACGAAATCGAATTCTAACGAATTACCGATTTCTGTCCCACTCTCTTTTTTATTTTTGTTTCAATTCTGTTCGCAGGGCTTCTTGTTGCTCTTTTGTCAGATGAACGCCCTTACTTGCAACAATCTGGCTAGAGACTTTGTTAGCAAATCTTAAGGCTTGCGTCATATCTAAACCTTCTAAACGAGCGGATATAAAGGCTCCCACATGGCTATCTCCAGCACCTACTGTATCGACAACTTCTGTTGGAAAACCGTCTGCTTCATACCAGTTGCCATCATAGGCAACCGCTCCGTTTTCACCCAAGGTGACAATGACTAATTGTCCCGTTCTCTGATACAAGTGTTCGATGGCTGGCTGGATCTCTCTACACCCTGAAAAAGCCAGTGCTTCAGCCTCATTAACATGGAGAATTGGATGCAGATCATAAATTGCTTCCAGTCGATCCTTTGGAATCAAGAGTCCGCGTGGCCCTGGTGCAAAAATCACCTGACCTTCTAGTTGCGAAACAGACTGGACCAATGCAAGACCGGTTGGCTCCTCGACTTCAAGGCCACATAAGTAGATGTAATCAAACCGATCTGTCTCGAGCTCTTTTAGCCACTCTGCTTGAAAGCTGTACTCCACTCCGTGATCCGATAAGAAGGTCCTCTCACCATCAGACTCTACAAAGCAGTAACAGCAACCATTGTCCCCTTCTAATGAGATGCTAGAGGAAATCCCTAATTGTTTTAGCTCTCTCCGAATAAAATCACCATATATTCCAGAACCGACTGGCGAGACAAACTGGTAGGGTTGCGACAAAAAATGAAGGATATTAACGACATTAAAGGCACAACCTCCCACAGACCATTGCTGGTGATCAATATGGGCATCTCCTTCACGACTCGGCAAACGATCCAAGTAAATCATCACATCACAAACTGTAGAACCAATAATTAAGGCAGCTGTCATCTTTTTCTCCTTACTTTGCCTTCTATTATACCAGAGGAAAGATAAAAAACAACCAACCCCATGTGGAGTGGTTGCTTCTCTTTTTAGTCACGATAAACAGGTTGAGGGCCAAAGGTTTGGGAAACCGGCATGATTTCAATCCGATTGACATTGACATGCTTAGGCTGTTGGATCAACCAAGCTACGGTGTTGGCAATGTCTTCCGGCTGAATGGCATGGGCACCTCGATAGAGGGCCTCTACCCGTTTTTCGTCTCCTTTAAAGCGAATAGAAGAGAACTCTGTCCCTTCGCAAAGACCAGGTTCAATATTGCTGACACGAATCTTCTTGCCAGCTAGATCCGCCCGAAGATTGAGGGAGAATTGCTTGACAAAAGCCTTGGATGCCCCGTAAACATTGGCCCCTGGATAAGGCACAGTCCCTGCTGTAGAGCCCAAATTGATAATATAGCCATCATTTCGTTCCACCATCTGGGGCAAGATTTTCCTTGTCAGATAGGTCAAACCAACAATATTGGTCTGAATCATGGTCAGCCAGTCTGCGACCTCTGCTTCATAAGCTGGGGCGAGGCCTAGAGCCAAGCCAGCATTATTGACCAAAACATCCACTTTCTCCCAATCTTTTGGCAAACTGGCAAGTGCATGATCTACCTGAGAAAGATCCGTCACATCCATTTGCAGGGGATAAAAGTCTTCTCCCAACTCTTCTTGGAGGGCCTGTAATTTATCGATGCGTCTAGCTGACCCGATCACACGGTATCCATCTGCTACTAAGCGACGGCAGATTGCTTGACCAAAACCAGCTGAAGCTCCTGTTACTAAAATCGTTTCTGACATGACATTACCTCCATGGATTGTAAAAAAATTCAGATTGAGCAGATCCATCAGGTTCTGTCTCTAATTAGAATCTAGATGAACCATCCCTCTCTTGCAAAATTACTTCTTGTATTGGAAGGAAAAATCCTTCAGTTCAATCATTGCTTCTTTCATTTAGTTTGCCTTTTCCCAAAAGAGCGCAAATTGGATGGCTAACTCCGCGATGCGATCCTTGCTATCTAAATCCTCATGACTAGATAAGGTTCGGATATCCCATTTTTCTTCCGAGAGGTGGTCTGCTGCATAGAAGAAATGGCAGAGCTCAAAGCCCCTATAAGCTGCTAAGGCTGCCACTGCCGAACATTCCATATCCACACAGATGGCTCCCGCTTCCTTTCGTCGCTTCATCTTGTCGATGGTTTCCCGGTAGGGTGCATCTGTCGTCCACACTTTTCCTGACTGATAGGAAACCTTGTGGCTTTCAAGAAAGGCTTGGAAGAGAGGAAGGGTTTTCTTGTTTACTTCCACTTCATCACTAGCCGGAAGATAGTGGTAACTGGTCCCCTCGTCGCGAAGAGCAGCCGTTGGAATGATGATGGAAGTCGCTTCGATATCACGGTCTAAAACCCCACAGGTTCCAAAGAGCACCAGTTTTTCCATCCCAAATTGAATCAGGTCCTCTATAATCCCCACACAGGAAGCAGCCCCAACTGGTGCATTAAAGGCACCAATCTGTTGGTCTCCAATAGTGATCCCATAGACCACGACTTCAAAATTGGCCATGGAGGTTCTTGCAATGACCTCATGTTCATAATTTTCAAGGAGGCGAGCAAAAGTTACTCTTGAAAAGCAAGAGATGACTACTTTGGGAAATCCTTCAATTGGTTGGTGTAAGTCTTGTGGATTGATAATCGCCTGTCGATTGGCATCAAATTCTTCTAACAGCATTTCGTGCACCTCTTTCATTCTACTTCTAGGCCCCTATTATACCACAATTAGCCTAGTCATTGGTTTTTGATCAAAGGAAGGGCATAAAAAAGAACTGCTCCCAGACGTTAGATTTTTCGGATCAAACGTCGGAGGGACAGTTCACTATGATATTTTTTACTTGTTCTCCAATTGCGCTAATTCTAGCAAGCGTTCTTTGGATAATTTTTTAATTTCAATTTGACTAGCATCAAGCAACTGGAATTCATCTGGCTCTAAGGCCTCCAGTAAGTCCTTCAGAGCAAGAGAACCAATTGGATGGTAATTTTCTGGCTTACCCGGATCTCCCTCGATCGCTACCAATAGCACCCGCCAATCAATGATACCCGCTAAGCCCACGATTTCTACATATTCTGCAGGAACATGTGGCACCCGTGGCAAGACTGTATCCGTATCTTCTGTCAAGCTATAGCTGGCTAAGAAGGCTCCTGTCTCCTCCTGTTGATAAAAACGGACTTGACTGAAATAAGCTGCACTATATTGAATCTTCTTGATAAAGGCAGAGTAGGCTTCTAGTGGATGGACATGGTTCAAGACTTCCTGCACTGTATCCCGATCCAAATAGACTGGATGAGCGAAGCCTTGTACTTCAAACTCTTTTAGATCTTTTTCTTTCGTCACATTACCCAGCGTTTCTAGGATGACGACTTCATAATCAAAATGGAAAACAGAATCTGGAGTATAGCTTACGCCGTCACTGGCCACAATCTCCGTTCCTAATACTTCTCCTAGGCGACTGATCCATCGAAGGGCCAACTGCCAATCTTCTTCTATCGCAAAAGAGGGCACCTGAATCTGATAAGACTCTTCCTCATCAAAATAGCGTAACTGCAGAGGAAGACCGCTCTTACCAAATACGATACAGTTCAAGCCTTCAAAATCATTTAAGGGACGATGAAGGGTGGCAGGACCATAGTTGTAGGTCATCAACCCTTCTACTAATTTAAGAACTTCCTGTGCCGCGAGTACTTTCTGATAGCCAAATAAGCTCTTTTTATTTTTGATTGAAAACACGATACTCATTTGTTTTCTCCTTTGTGAAATCGCTTACCTAAAGTATAGCACAATTTTCAATCAATTTCCATATAAAAACAGCCTGAGCTTTCAGACTGTTTGTTTCCATTATGCAGGTGCTCCATCAAGCGTCTCACCGATAAGGGCTAAACGCTCACGAACTTCTGCTTGTGACAAGTTGTGTTCTTCTACATAGCGATTGCGAGGGTGAACCCGGCACTCATGCGAACATCCGCGAAGGTACTTGTCTTCATTTTCTTCTGAAGTCAAGATCCGACGGTTACAGAAAGGATTTCCACAGTTGACATAACGTTCACATGGTGTTCCATCAAACCAGTCTTTTCCGACAACGCTTGGATCGACATGGTTGACGTCGACTGCAATCCGCTCGTCAAAGACGTACATTTTCCCATCCCACAGTTCGCCTTGAACTTCTGGATCTTTCCCGTAGGTTGCAATTCCGCCATGCAATTGACCAACATCTTTGTAGCCCTCACGCACCATCCAGCCTGAGAATTTCTCACAGCGGACTCCACCAGTACAGTAGACGACAACGCGTTTGTCCATGAATTTTTCCTTGTTATCACGGACCCATTGTGGCAATTCACGGAAGTTGCGGATGTCTGGACGAATAGCTCCACGGAAGTGACCAAGATCGTACTCGTAGTCATTCCGAGTATCAAGGACAACGGTATCTTCGTCGAGAAGAGCTTCTTTAAACTCTTTTGGTGACAAGTAAGCACCTGTTGTTTCAAGAGGATTGATGTCATTATCGAAATTATCATCTTCTAAACCAAGGTGGACAATCTCTTTCTTATAACGGACAAACATCTTCTTGAAAGCTTGCTCTTCTTCCTCATCGATCTTGAACCAGAGGTCTTCCATCCCTGGAAGGCTGTGAACGTAGTCCATGTATTTTTGCGTTGTTTCGTAGTCACCAGATACGGTTCCGTTGATTCCTTCATCAGCGACTAAGATACGACCTTTAAGGCCGATTGATTTACAGAAGGCCAAGTGATCAGCCGCAAATTGTTCCGCGTTTTCGATGGGAACATATTTATAGTAAAGTAATACACGAATAGGTTTTGCCATGTCATTCTCTTTTCTAAGATTAAATTATCAGAATTTTTCATTCAACTATACCAGTATACTCTCCCAAGAAAACGAATGCAATTTATTTGACTGAAAAATAAAAGCCTGGTTTCCCAGACTTTTATAGGACGAAACCAGGGTTTCAACTTTCTACTCTTCCTTTTCCAACTGGTCCAGATAGGCTTCATAGCGTTTTTTCTCTACTTTTGCAAGAAGCATCACAAGAGAATTCAGCCCCCATACAATCGGAAGATTCAGGAGAAAGGTGATGGGAAGCACTAGCAAGAATTTTGAATGGAAGGGATTTGAGTGATAGACAGCCTGGTTTAATTGAAAATTTTGAGCCCAGATGAACAAGGAAAGAACAAGGGTTACTGCTACAATTCCCGTCACATTTAGATAGCTATAACTGATAAATTTCACACCCAATCGTTGACAACGAACAGAGTAATACAATCCTGAGACGATGAGTAAGGCTACCACCATGATTGGACTGAGCCCCACCTTAGATGTAAAAATGGATCCCACACTAAAAACAGTTAAGGCAAGGAACAGGAAACCAGCCGTCTCAGCACCAGCCTTATTAGCTAAGCCTTCTTCTCGTTCATCTATGATCTGTTTGTTCAGCAATTGTAATCTCATCTCTTCCTCCTTATTCTTCATCCTCTAATTCTGCCTCGATCTTCTCTTGTTTTTTCCGATTGATAAGAGCAAGTGGTTTTTCAAGAAGATCTGTCAGGATGGCAAAGACTAGAATTTCTAATAGAATTTTGACCAGATACTTGGGACTCAAGATAAAGCTCATTGCTTCTCTCTTTCCAATCACATCCATAGCTGTCACAAGCACAGCAAAGAATAGACCTGACCCAAGGCGACTCAACCAGCTATCTTTTTCTAACATATCTCGGATATCAATCCCTGAACTGATCCTTCTTAGCAGAGCATAAATCCCCATGGCAATCAGAAGGAACATCTCAGGTAGATAAGCGACTAGATCTAAGTCCAGGATACTGGATTTCACAAAGGCAGATAGGGCAATAAAGCAGGTCATACCAAGGACAAGCTCTCCTGCGATTTTTCCATCAAGTAGCATGGTCCGTTCATCTTTTACAATTGGTTCTTTCTTTTGTTTCATATTCTTCCTCTTTCTATTATTAAAACTGTTACTCCCAGAACAGTTGATCCAGCGTCTTATCCAAGGTCTTACAGATGGCAAGACAGAGACTGAGGGTTGGGTTATACTTTCCCGCCTCAATCAGACCGATGGTCTGGCGCGTCACTCCAATGGCATCTGCAAGATCCCCCTGGGTCATATCATGCTCGACCCGGGCCATTTTTAATTTGAGATTTTTCGCCACATGATTTTCCTTTCTTGTTTTTATAGTTTTATTATACACTATATTTTCTATTTTGCAATATATATCTTACATTTTGTAAAAAATATTTTTGATAAAACAAAAAAAGCCTGGTTTCCCAGGCTTTCTTAGTTTCCTCTTCTTTTTGTTAGAAATGACTGTAGGATATATGATAGTCCCCATCCTAATCCAGCACCCAGTATGACCGTGAGGACAAACCAAGTGATGGTCGCTAGATCTGGTGATACCATCACCCGATTGACATAGTCTATCGATTTACCACGATCCAGTAACGACATGCGGTAACTGGCTGGATAGAACCACATCATAAGAATGGGCCCTGTTGTCGCAAAGGCAAAAATAACAAAAGACAAGACATTTCGTAAATTCGAGCGAAAACGACCACTTGAGGCGACCATCTCCGCAAAACTTCCGGCGATCAAGGCTGGAATAAAGGCCCCTGCACCATGACGCGAAAAGAGGAAGAAGGATCCGATCACGCAGCCAACTATAAAGATAGATCCAACTCCTTTTATTTTTTCTAGATAATAGCGGTAGATCGTCCCGCCAAACAGGGCTGAAAAGGCAGGAGCATAAAACATATTTCCTTGATGATCGACCAGATTTCCAACTAAGACCCCCAGTCCAATCGCAAGAAAATAGAGGAAAATGAAGGCTCCAACTTGTTTTATTTGATTCACATTTATTCTATTCATTGGACACTGATCCTAACGGTGGCTAATTTTCTTCGAAAGGAAGTCCCCGATAAATTGGACCAGAACGATCAGAATCAGGATCAATAAGGTCGCCACAAAGATGACATCATTGTTAAACATGTTTTTCCCGTAGTTGATGGCCAAGGTTCCTAATCCTCCAGCACCAACGGCACCTGCCATGGCGGTTTCTCCAATCAAGGAAATGATGGTCACCGTTGTTACACGGATCAAATCAGGAAGCCCTTCACGAAGGTAGACACCAACAATATCCCAGAAGGTTGCCCCACTTGCTTGTGCTGCTTCAATCACGCCTCCATCCAACTCGGACAAGACTACTTGGACTTGGCGGGCAAAGAATGGAAAGACAGCCAAAGACAGCGGAACAAGGGCTGCTGTAGGACCAATGGTATTTTTCAAGAGCAAGTAGGTCAAGGGATTAATAAAGGCCAACAAGATAATGAAAGGAATGGCGCGGAACAAGGAAGTAATCTTATCCAAAATTTGGAAAACGATTCTATTTTCGATGACACCACCTGGACGGGTCAAGACTAACAAAAGTCCTGTCATCAAACCTAAAAATCCACCAATAATGAAGGAAATAACGGTCATGTAAAGAGTCAAGTAAATAGCGGTTCCCCATCCATACTGGCCAGACCACCCTAATTTATAGACATTTGGTAAATATGTTTGAATTAACTGGATCATGCTTTTCTCCCATCTTTCACAATAGTCACGGAAACTCCTGCATTTTCTAACTCAGCTTTGGCCGTTTCCAGATTTTGAGTCTCACCTGATAAGATGACCACCAACTCTCCGACAGGCGTGTGATCAAGGATCTCGATGTTCCCAAATAAAATGTTGGCAGATACTTGGTACTGCTTGTAAATATCATTGATGATGGCTGTATCTGTCACAGAACCTGCATACTTGAGATGCGCCAACATCGAATCATCAGGCAAGTTCTTCACAATCGCTTGTTGGTTGATTTTCACCATGGCTTCATCGATACCTGTTGCAACAGTGATAAAGTCTTGGGTCAAGGCATTTTTCGGATTCGAGAAGATATCTAAAACAGATCCTTCTTCGATCAATTCGCCATTTTGCATGACAGCTACTCGGTTCGCTATATCTTTGACAATTTGCATCTCATGGGTAATCAAGACAATGGTTAAACCAAGTTTCTTGTTCAATTCTTGCAACAGAGCTAGAATTTGTTTGGTCGTCTTTGGATCCAAGGCTGAAGTTGACTCATCTGAGATCAAAATCTTTGGATCATTGGCAAGGGCACGCGCAATCGCTACCCGCTGCTTTTGTCCACCAGACAATTGGGCTGGGTAATTCTCTGCACGGTCAGCTAGACCAACTAGTTCCAACAATTTCGCCACTTTCTCATTCTTTTGTTCTTTGTTTAATTTAGAATGCTTGAGGGCGAAAGCAACATTTTCTGCGACAGTCATTTGAGCCATCAGGTTAAAGTGTTGGAAGATCATCCCGATATCCCGACGTTTCTCTCTTAGGGCAGCTGGTTTTAAGGTCACCTGATCTTGATAAATCACATCTCCATCCACAGTAATGGTTCCGGCGCTAGGCACTTGCAAGAGATTGATCACCCGAACCAAGGTCGATTTTCCGGCTCCGGAATAACCCACAATCCCATAGATATCGCCTTCATTGATCTGAATGGTCACATCTTTGACAGCTTGAATCTGACGTTTCTTTTGCTGGAAGGTCACATCAATGTGGTCCAGCTGAATCATTGCTTTACTCATAACTTGCTATTAACTCCTTTATCAATTCAATATGGGTGTAATAATCGGCGATTTTCACATTTTCATCGCCCCCATGGTCACGGCTATTGGCATTGCCAATTCCAAAGGCTGCCATCGGTACCTGCAAAGCCTCAAATACCGTATGCATTGGTCCTGTTCCCGCTGTTGTAGGAAGAACTGAAACCCCTTCTCTATAGAAATCTTTGGCCAGCTGAATAACATTTAAAATCGATGGGGCACTCATATCACTTCGGTAACTCATTTCACCGAGAGTGTAGACCAATTCGACCTGATCATAGCCATTTTTCTTCAATTGCTGCTTGATCTTTTCTAAGACATCTTTGGGATCTAGTCCTGGAACCAAGCGCACCTCCATCTTAGCACGTGCCTCTGCTGGAAGAATGGTCTTGACACCTTGACCTTGGTAACCAGAACCAAAACCTTCAATATTCAAGGCTGGTTCAAAATAGAAACGGCGCAGGAATTCTTTTCGATCTTCCTTCAAGATTGGAAGGGTTAGACCATAGGTTTCCGCTACATCTTCTGGTCCTTTGTTGGCATATTGCTCAATCAAAGCTAGCTCGCGTTCATTGGGTTCTTGGATCTGATCATAAATCCCATCCACCAAGATTCGGCCTTCTTTGTCACGAAGACTGGCGATAGCATTTAACAAATACCAAGAAGCAGAGTCCACCACGCCACCATAGCTGGAATGGATATCCACTTCTGCACTCTTCACCACCATATCAAATGTGACGATCCCTTTGCTACCACCGGAAATTTCCAACTGACCCTGATTATTTCGGGTACCTTGTTCCCAAACTAGGAGGTCCGCCCCACGCAAGTGTTTCTTATGTTTGGCCAAGTATTTATCCAAGTCAGTCGATGCGGACTCCTCTGCCCCTTCGATGATAAAGGTGATATTGACTGGCAAATCGCCACTTTCACGAATGTATTTTCGAAGAGCTGTGAGACGAGCTGTGATATGTCCCTTGTCATCATCAACCCCTCGACCGTACATGGTCCCGTAATGAACCGATAAGGTAAAAGGATCTCCCGTCCAAGGTTGGTCTCCATCCGCTGGTACTGTATCATAGTGGTTATAGAAGATGATGGTTTTTGCGTCTGGATTTGGGGAGAAAAATTTGGCAATCACAAAAGGGGCTGTGTAGCTATCATCAACTTCGACTTTGGCTCCTGCAGCTGTAAAAATTTCCCCCAAATAGTTGGCCACTTCCTTGAGACCTACTTGTTGAGCAAAGATGGATTTTTTTGAAATCAAGGTTCGCAACACTTCAAAATAATGTTGTGCGACCTCATCATTTTCAAATTTTCGAATTTGTTCCGCTTCTGTTGCAAAAGGCATGCATTCCTCCTAATACACGATAAGAGGTAGAGAATTGCTTCTCCACCTCCTTCATACACTTGAGATCGAATCTTAAAAGACTGGTTGGTCCATTCCTTCTGAAGATTCTTCGATCACTTTCTTCACATTGTCTTTGTGATAGGCTTTGATGATTTCTTTGATAGCTTTTGCTTTATCAGATTTTTCCCAATCTTTCTTAGCAGCGATCAAATTGTACCATTGTTTTGAGTTGTTGTCTTTCTTTTCAACATAGATAGCTTTTTTGAAATCAACGCCTGCTTCACGAACGAAGGTATTGTTGATGACAGCAGCATCTACTGATGGAAGAGCAGATGGTGTTTGTGAAGCATCCAATTCAGAGATCTTCAAATCTTTTGAATTTTCTTTGATATTTGATACGTTTGCCAATTGTCCATCTTTGGTATCCAATTTAATCAAACCTGCTGATTGCAAGACATACAAGGCACGGCTTTCATTTGTTGGGTCATTTGGTACAGCGATTGTTCCACCTTTAGGAATTTCTTTGATAGAAGTGTATTTGTTTTTACCGTTTTCTGTACCAGAGTAAAGACGGATTGGAGCGATGTAAGTATCTGCTACTGCAACAAGGGCTTTGTCGTTTTTAGAATTCCAGTTATCAAGGAAGTTGTAGTGTTGGAATGCATTGATATCTACGCTACCATCTTTTACAGCCACGTTTGGTTGTGAGTAATCTGTAAATTGAGTGAATTCCAATTTGATCCCTGTTTTAGCGTCATCCAAGTTCTTTTGAACTTGATCCCAACGAGCTTTTTCAGTGTCGCTCAAAGTCATGACACCCACTTTAACTGTTGTTTCACCATCTTTGCTAGATGAGTTTGAAGAACCACATGCTGCAAGAGCAAACGTTGCGATAGCTGCAAGAGCTGTTAAACCAAGAATTTTTTTCAATTTCATTTTAAAATCTCCTTTAAATAAATATTATTCTTTAATATCTTTTGCTTCTGGTAGGTAAGAACCACCGAAGTATTTTTTAGACAATTTTTCAAGGGTTCCATTGTCATAGAGTTCCTTGATGCGTTTGTTGACAAATTTTTGAAGGTCTTTATCCTCTTTTGCAATAATTGGATAAACATAAGGTTGTTGGTCGCTTGGAAGCTCAATGACTTTCAAGTTGTCATAGCCTTGATCACGAATGATGGTATCTACAGAAATCCGTTCGAAGATCTTGTAATCGGTACGACCATCCGCTAGATTGGCCATGATGGTTTGAATCGTTCCATCTGTGTATTGCAAGTCGGTTGGATTATCTGAATGTTTTTTATTGTAATCTTCTAATTGTTTAGCAGTAGATGTTCCTTGAACAACTTCTGTTTTCTTGCCACCAATGTCATCCAAAGATTTAATAGAAGAATCTTTTGGTACGACCAATACTAGTGGATTACGAGCATATGGATTTGGATAGAGGTATTTTTCTTCCCGCTCTTTTGAGTAGCTGATGTTGTTGGCACCGATTTGGAAACGGTCACTATCTAATCCAGCAAAGACTGAAGACCACTCTGTCTTGTTAAAGTTCACTTCGTATTTGTCTGAACCTTTAAAGATTTCACGCAAAACTTCGATTTCATAACCGGTTAGCTTGCCGTCTTTTTCTTCATAAGAGAAGGGTTTGGTTGTTCCAACCGTCCCAACTTCAATGGTTTTCTTCCCACTGGCTGATTTGCCAGATGAACATGCTACTAAAGCACTGGTTGCAAGGACTGCAACTAATCCTAAAGCAGAATACTTAATCATTTTTTTTAGATTCATAGGATCTCCTTTTTGGTTTCAGGCACATAAAACGCCATTTTAAAAGTATTTTTTAATTTTATCAAAAAAGCATTTACTTGCCTAATATATATTTTTTATGGAGGTGATAGTTTTTCTTTATCACACTTATTTTTCTTTAAAATACCGCAATAAAGCTTGCGCATTTTCAACATAATAGGGAACCGAAACCTCAAAGGCTGCATCATCGATGGTCATGTGATCATGATGGAGGTCTGGCGCATCCGGCTCTCCATTCGAACCAATAAAGGCAAAGACTCCAGGAATTCGCTCTTGGTAAAAGGCGAAGTCTTCTCCAGCTGTAGAAGGATTTGCTGGAATCACTTCAGCCAAGCCTTGTGAAGCTTCCCAAACCACTTTCGTCAATTCCTCATCATTAAAGGTAACGGGCGGTGTCACACCCCACTCAAAAGCCACATCTACTTCCAGACTTTCTGCAATGTGTCGAATGATGGAAATAAAATGTGCCTTCAAGTCTCTTTGCACACTTGGATTAAAAGAACGAATGGTTCCTTCAAAATAGCCTGATTTTGGGAGCACATTCCAGGTTGAGCCCACATCCAGGTGCGTAATGGACAAAACAGCTGTTTCAAAGGGAGAAACGGTCCGTGAAATTAATAATTGTACATTCTGAACCATGGTTGTGACGGCCGTTACAGTGTCAACTCCCAAATCTGGTCTTGCGGCATGACTACTAACCCCTGTCACGGTAACCTTGAATTTCTCAACCCCTGCCATCATAGCTCCAGCATTCAAAGCAAGTTGCCCTGCTTTTAGCTGAGGAATGTTGTGAAAACCAATAATTCCTTGAACATCCTCCAACAGTCCTGTTGCCAAAACATCAGAAGCACCTTCTGAGATTTCTTCTGCTGGCTGAAAGATCAAGCGTACAGTTCCTTCAAGCTGGTCTTCTTTTTCCTTGAGAAGAGCTGCTGCTCCCAGAAGACTGGTTTGATGAAAATCATGGCCACATGCATGCATGACTCCTGGATTCTGACTTTGGTAGGGCAGATTCGTTTGTTCCAAAATTGGAAGGGCATCGATATCTGCTCGAAGTGCCACCACCGGTTGGCCGGAACCAATTTCTGCAATCAGACCAGTTTTTAGTCCGCTCTCTAAAATACGGATCCCCAACTCTTCTAAACGCTCTTTTAGAAAGGCGGTTGTCTGGTATTCTTGACCAGACAATTCTGGGTGTTGGTGGATATAGTGGCGAATCTCTGCTAACTCTTCATAAGAAAAAGCCACAAGCCTTCATCTCCTTTCAAACTTAAAATTATTTTATCACTAATAGGTGTTTCCGTCTAATTCTTGTTTCTTGGGTTTTGATATAGTTTCAAACTATAGATAAAAACACTCCTAGATACATGTCCTTGGAGTGCCAACTTCCGCATTAAGAAAGATTTCCCTCGAATTTTTCCATTAAGCTATCACTATTATAGGCTTTTTCTACTTCCCATTTGCCATCTTTCTTAACAAAGGTCAACTGGTAGTCGTACCGATCCGGCGTCGTCAAGGGGCGATCTGCAAGAGAAGCCATCATTTCCTCTCTATAGGCTTTGTTTTGAGCCTGATTCGCCTCGATAATCCCTGGATAGTCTTTTCGATGTTCCTGATAGAAGGTCTGCATGTGGTTTAAGATCGTCTTTTCCATGCTGACCGTCTCAGGATTTAGACTAATGACCACCTTGTCCGGGAGATATTGTTTAACCTTATAGGTTAATTTCGCACGCTTAGCATTTTCTTTTTCGTAAGCATCGATAAACTGGTTCACTTCTTCTTCAGAGAATTGGTAATCATGTAGTTTACGAGTAAAGTCAGCGGCAAATTTCGCATGGAAATCACTGGCTTCCTTTTTCAAATCAGTTCCCAAAACAAAAGCATCGTCCTTTTTGACCTTTCGTTGGCCACTGAAGTAAACTTGATTGATGTATTCATCTGCTAGAATAGTGGAAGCTTCCACCTTATCCTCATACTGAGAAGAATCCACCGCAAATTTTAAAGGTTTGGATTTTTTATCAGAGCTATAGGTTTTTCGTTCATACTGCACTTCATATTTTTTACCTTTTTCGACTGGAAAAACGATATAGCCGGTTAATTTTTTATCCTGGGCCAACTGATCACTCTTGAGCAATTGGAAGGCTTCACTTTGGTCATAAATTCCTGACTGCAATTTGACCTTGTTATTATCCGCATCGTAAATGGTGATATCTGAATCTGACACGTTGATAGATTCTTTGGCAACATTTTTAAATTCTAATTGAAGGGCTAAATAGCTTCCGTCTTCTGAGTCATTGAGGACAGGTGGTTTGATGTATTGCCCTCCTTTTAAACTCACCTCGACTTGACCGTCAGATGCAGAGCTTTTCGCTGCTTTTTCTGTCTTTGCTTGCTGCGAATTTGTCTTTTGAGCACTGATTCCACAAGCCGCTAAACTCAAGGTCGCTACAGCAAATAGGGTCCATTTAAAAATCTTTTTCATCCTCATCTCCTTAAAAAAGTTTTGTTCTATTTTAACATCTTTTTCTAGCGATGTATACGCTATATAGTGATAACTCTCCCTCAGAGGGCGAGGATTACAAAAAGGCCAAGACCTTCGTCTCAACCTTTTAACTAAAATATGATTGGTTTTGGTTTTACAAGATTCCTTTTTCTTTTTGAATCATGAAATCCTTGAGGGAAATCAAGAGAACTGCAAGGAGGATCATGGCCATCCCAATCACATCAACCATAAAAAAATGCTCCTTCATAATGACAAAGGCAAAGAAAACTGCCGAAACAGGCTCAAAGGACGCCAGCAAGCTTCCTTTAACGGCTCCTACCAAAGAGGTTCCTTTCAGAAAGGCTGTATAGGCAAAAATCGTCCCAATCACCACCAAGCCAAAAAGGGCCATCCAGGTATCGAGTCTGTAGTTTCCAGAAGAAGAGAGAAGACCACTAAAAGGGAGCATTAGGATTCCTGGAATAGTCATCCCAACTCCAATCACCAGCATGCTTCCCCATTTTTGAATTAAGTTCAGAGGTAGAATGATGTAAAGGGCATAGGCAAATGCTGACACCACTCCCCAAGCCAAACCTTTGGGATTGATGGCCAATTGATTGAGTTGACCATGGGTTGCTATTAAGAATGTGCCACCAATCGCTAGAAGCATCGAAAACACTTCTGCTAGTGTAGGGGCCACCTTATCAATGATACAGGTATAGGCTAAAATTCCCACTGGACAGAGATACTGTAACACCGTAGCAGTCCCAGCATTGGTTTCAGCAATCGCCTCTAAATAGGTCAACTGAGTCAATAACAATCCTAAAAAGGCAAAAATAAGAAGGGGAAGGTAGGAAGATTTATCTTTGGCAAAGGCCAAAAACTTCTCCTTATCTGCAACGTAGGAAAGAAGAATAAGGACAATTCCAGAAAAAAGCAAACGGAGATTTGTTAACTCAATAGCCGAAAATCCATGAACCATTAAATATTGCCCGCTAACTCCGGATAGTCCCCAAGCGATCCCGGCGATCAAGGTCATGAGTGTTCCTTTCATCGTCTTTGACATAGTCCCCTCCTAAATCTGTTCCTTACTTTTATTGTATCATAAAAGGCCGAAACGAAACGTTTCAGCCTCATATATTTCATATAAATTTATTCGCTTATTCAGGTTGAACCAAAATCTTGATTTGAGATTTATCTTGTGTTAATTCAATAAATCCTTCTTCAACGATATTTTCCAATTTAATTTTCTTGGTAACCAATTTTTCAGCAGAGAAGTAGCCTTGTTCCATCAATTCCAATACTTTAGGGAAAATATGACGGTAGGCAATAATTCCTTTGAGAGATTTTTCTTGGATAGCGAATTCATTTGGATTGATGCTAGCTTCACGTTCCCAGATAGATACGACCATACATTCCCCAGCTTTATGAACAGCTGCAAGGGCTTGACCTAAAACAACTGGAACTCCAGTCACTTCATAAGAAACATCTGCTCCACCACCTGTCAAGCGATGGATGGCTTCGACGATTGTTTCTCCTTCTTCTGGGCGAACAACGATTGCTCCCAATTCTTCCGCTTTCGCTTGGCGTTCAGGAGACAATTCAACAGCATAGATTTTTGATGCTCCTGCTGCACGAAGGGCTTCAACGATCAAAAGACCAATTGGACCCAAGCCAAAGATAACAGCTGTATCTCCAGTTTTCAATGCAGATTGACGAACTGCATAAACAGCTACAGCAGCAGGTTCTGTGAGAGCGGCTTGTTCATAGCTCAAGCTGTCTGGAATCACATGAACCAAATCCCCATCAAGAACACAATATTTAGCAAAACCACCATCTGCAGCGAGGCCGACGAAGTTCAAGTTTGGATCGAGGTTATAGTCACCAATTAAGTTGTGCTCTGCAAGAATTGGTTCGATAGTGACACGATCGCCAACTTTGACACGAGTCACATCACTTCCGACTTCTACAATCTCACCAGAGAATTCATGTCCCAAAGTGACCGGTGCTTTTTGACCAGAATACACATGTTCTTCAGTTGGGATGAAGATCGGTCCATCCAAATATTCATGCAAGTCCGTACCACAGATCCCTGTGAACTTAACTGCCACTTTTACTTGATGTGGTTGTACTTCAGGTACTTCCACTTCTTCGATACGAACGTCTTTTGCTGCATGCCAGCGAGCTGCTTTCATAGTAGCCATATGATGATCTCCTTGTTTTCACCTTTTTTGTTTTCTTTTCAGGAAACTTTATATTTAAAATTGTAAACGTTTTCCTTTTGTTTGTCAAGGAAAAACTGAAGATGAAAAAGAGCAGCCCTTTGACTGCTCCTTCTTATTTCTTCTTGATACGAGAAGATTCCAATCTCCACCCAACAATCCAACCAAGGACTAGGAGATAATTTTCAAGCGCCCCGATCCCATTGACCGGCAGATGATAGTGAAAGTAACTGAAGAGATGATTAGTACCGATCCCAATCCCACCTAGGATCAAAACCAATAGAACCGTACGAAGATAAAACCAATCGTATTTAAGATTGACAGCAATCAAGATCACAAGAACCGCCACATTCCAAATCCCAATCTCCCGTTGCCAACCGACAGAAACACCATATCCTGAATGACTTCCCATATAAGATGGAAAGAATAACTGGAAAATAATCGCTCCAGTCATGGCGATGATAACTAGGACAAATAAGGCTCTTAAAAACTTGTTCATGTAACTCCTCCTAATGTCAGTTGATATGTAATGGTCTTTCCTATTCTAACACAATTTTATGGATAGTAAAAACCAACCTCTCGGCTGGTTTTTTATCTATTATTCTTCTTTCAACTTCGCCAATTCTTGGGCAAGTAACTTGAGGGCTACTTGTGGGTTGGCTTGGCCTTTGGTTGCTTTCATGAGGAAACCTGTGAAGGCCTTGTCTGCATTCCGTTTTCCTGACTTGAAGTCAGCTACGGCTGCTTCGTTGTCTGCAAAGACTTGGTGGATGATTGGGATCAAGACTTCAGGATCTGAAATCTGTACCAAGCCAGCTTTTTCAACGTATTCACGCGCTCCACCACCGTTTTTCGCCAAGTGAACGAAGACTTTCTTGGCAATCTTAGATGAAATCGTTCCATCTTCGATGATGGCAATCATTTCGACCAAGTTTTCTGGTGTCAATTGGATTTCTTCCAGCGTTTTGCCTTCTGCGTTCAAGAATTGCGCGACTTCCCCTTGGAGCCAGTTAGAGACTTGTTTTGCATCTCCGCCAAGGGCTACAGCTGCTTCAAAGAAGTCAGAAGTGACTTTCGTCGCTGTCAATTGGTTGGCATCATAGTCAGACAAGCCAAGC
Organism: Streptococcus sp. SP8; assembly: GCF_030440045.1. NCBI lineage: Bacteria > Bacillati > Bacillota > Bacilli > Lactobacillales > Streptococcaceae > Streptococcus > Streptococcus sp. SP8. The sequence continues at coordinate 36,278 of NZ_JAQFJL010000020.1, forward strand.
TCTGCCACATAGCGAGCACGACGGTCTTTTGGAAACTCTGGCAACTCTGTGCGCATTTCCTCGATCCACTCATCTGAGATTTCAAACAAGGGAAGGTCTGGTTCTGGGAAGTAACGGTAATCCGCAGCTCCTTCTTTGACACGCATAAGAATCGTGCTCTTGTTGGCTTCATCGTAACGACGTGTTTCTTGACGAATGACCCCACCTGAACGCAAGATTTTCGCTTGACGCTCAACTTCGTATTCAAGACCTTTACGGACGTTTGAGAAAGAGTTCAAGTTCTTCAACTCAGTCTTGGTACCAAATTCCTCTTGACCATATGGACGAAGGGAAATGTTGGCATCGACCCGCATCGATCCTTCTTCCATCTTGACATCAGAGATACCTGTGTATTGGATGACTTCTTTCAAAGCTGTCAAATAGGCGTAGGCTTCTTCTGGAGAACGCATATCTGCTTCAGATACGATTTCGATCAATGGAACCCCTTGACGGTTAAGGTCTACGTAAGAGAAGCCGTCTGTTCCGTGCGTGTTCTTACCAGCATCTTCTTCCAAGTGGGCCCGTTCAATCCCGATTTTCTTAGTTGAGCCGTCTTCCAATTGCACTTCAATCCAACCGTTATATCCGATTGGCTCGTCAAATTGCGAAATTTGGTAGGCCTTTGGATTATCAGGGTAAAAATAGTTCTTACGGTCAAAGTGCATGTGCTGATGGATATCCATATTCAGGGCCAAAGCAGCCTTGATACCAGCATCTACAACACCTTTGTTCAAGACAGGAAGCACACCTGGGAAAGACCAGTCAATCACATTAGTATTGGCATTTTGCTCGTTCCCAAATTGAGCAGAGGTTGGTGAGAAAATTTTTGAGTTTGTATTCAATTCAACGTGGACTTCAAGTCCGATGACTGTTTCAAAGTTCATTAATTGTCACCTCCGAAAATAAGGGGTTGTTGCTTGTGGTAATCCGTCGTTGCTTCAAAGGCAGCTGCAGCTTGGTAGATGGTTTCTTCAGAATACTTCGGACCAATCAACTGCAAACCAACTGGAAGACCTTGCGCAAAACCTGCAGGAATCGAAATCCCTGGAAGACCTGCCAAGTTGACTGGAATGGTCAAGAGGTCAGCCAAGTACATGGCAACCGGATCATGGTTGAGCGAATCCAAATCAAAGGCTACACTTGGAGCTGTTGGACCAAGGATAAGGTCGTAATCTGCAAAGACTTTTTCGAAGTCTTGGATAATGAGGGTACGGACTTGACCAGCTTTCTTGTAGTAAGCATCGTAGTAACCAGATGACAAACTAAAGGTACCCAGCATGATCCGGCGTTTGACCTCATCGCCAAAGCCTTGACTACGAGTGTTCACGTAGATATCATCCAAGTTCTTGGCATCTTCCGCACGGAAACCATAGCGAATACCGTCGAAACGTTGCAAGTTTGAAGAAGCTTCAGATGAAGCGATGATGTAATAAACGGCAACCCCGTATTTAGAGTGTGGAAGGCTGACTTCTTCGACAGTCGCTCCCAATTTTTCAAAGTGTTTGGCCGCATTAAGAATCGTTTCTTTGACTTCTGGGTCAATTCCTTCCCCAAGGTATTCTTTCGGAAGGGCAATCTTTATCCCTTTGATGTCTTGACCAATCTTAGAAGTAAAGTCTGCTACACGAACAGGTGCAGAAGTTGAATCCTTGGCATCTTCGCTGGCAATGACATTAAGCAATTGAGCATTTTCCTTAACCGTTGGTGAGAAGGTACCAATTTGGTCAAGTGAGCTACCAAAGGCAATGAGACCAAAACGGGAAACCGTTCCATAAGTTGGTTTGAGACCAACAATCCCGTTGAAGGCAGCAGGTTGGCGGATAGAACCACCGGTATCCGAACCAAGGGACAAGCGGACTTGCCCTGAAGCTACAGCTGCAGCAGAACCACTAGAAGATCCACCAGGCACCTTGCTGTGGTCCCAAGCATTCTTGGTTGGTCCATAGTAAGAAGTCTCACCAGATCCACCCATGGCAAATTCATCCATGTTGGTCTTCCCGATGACAATCATATCTTTGGCCTTGGCATTGGCAACAGCTGTCGCATCAAAGATTGGCTCGTAGTTATAGAGCATTTTTGATGCCGCAGTCGTCAAGATGCCATCTGTTGAGATATTGTCTTTGACAGCGAGTGGAATCCCTGACAGGAGGTTGTCTGCATCGATTCCTTTTTCATCAATAGCCTTGGCTTGTGCAAGGGCAGCTTCTTCGGCCACCGTTACAAAGGCATTAACCGCTTCTTCACGCGCCTTGATATCGTCAAGCGTCGCTTGTGTCAATTCCGTTGCTGAGATTTCCTTAGAGACAAGGAGGTCGTGCAACTCTTCAATGGTTTTATGGTTGAATGACATTAGGCATCTCCTCCATCTTCTAGGATAGCTGGTACCTTGATGTAGTAATTGTCTTTTTCAGGTACATTTTTAAACAAGCGGTCACGGTCAGTCCCTTTTTCAGCGATATCCGGACGCAATACGGTCTTACGATCCGCCATGGTCGTTGTTGGAGCAACACCTGTCGTGTCCACTTCTTCCAACAATTCCACCATGTCGACAATTTTAGACAAGGTTGTCGCAAACTCAGCTGTCTCTTCTGGAGAGAATTTCAATTTTGAAAGATTGGCAACGTGGGTTACCTCTTCTTGCGTAATTTTCATCTTGCTTCCTTTCGTGAAATGATGATTTTTCAATACCCTCTATTTTACCATAATTTAGCCCAATTTGCTTGCCTTAGAAAAAATCTGTAGGACTTTTTTGTCGCTACAGATTCTTCTTTTTATATTTCTTTTCCGCCGAATTGCCCCATCTCCATTAGAGTCTCTTTCCAGACTTCCTGGACATTAGAAGCGAGGTAAGAAGAGGCCAAGTCATAAGAAGCCTGGTGAAATGGAGCGAGGTCGCTTTCAAAGAGCTGGACCAGCTTGTCCGCCAACTCTTTCACCAACTCTTCTTCTGGCATTGTCTCGCTATAAGGTACCAAAAAGCCATTTTTACCCTCTTTTATAAAAGTTGGATTGCCATAACGGGCATCAAAGCCCAGCAAAGCCAAACCTGCTCCAGCAGCCTCCATCAAAGTCAAACCAAAGGTCTCCCACTGAGAAGTGGTGAGGTAGGCTTGGTAGCAAGGATAGATCTGCTGAAGATCCGCATGACCGCGTAGGTGAATATAATCTTGTGCTGCAAGCTCCTGAATCAGGTGTCGCAAATTGTCCGCTTCTCCCCCCTTCCCATAAATATCAAACTGAAGGGCTGGGAGTCGTTCATGAGCTTGGGCCACTACTCGAATGGCCAAATCGATGCGTTTTCTTGGATCCAAACGGGAAGCTGTGAGCACACTAAAGGGAGGTCTGTCTCCTAGTGATTCCGTCAATTCTTCTAGATGCCCTACTGGAATGCTATAGATTGGAATTCCTTGGCATCCTTGTTTAGCAAGTGTCTGCTCCAAGACTTCTTTTTGAAGATCCGTTGCTGTGATGAAATAATCGAAGCGTTTGGCATACTTGAACACATAATAATATTCATAATTGAGATGGCCATTTTCAAATTCATGCTCCGAATGAAACACCATGGCGAGCTTTGAAGGAGCAGCTTTCTCCAACAAAGGGCGAGCAAAATCCATGCGCGAAGCCCGGTCAAGCAGAATCAGATCTTCTTCTTTTAGCGACAGCTGCGACAAAAAACGTCTCATCACTTCTGTATGGTTGGTCAAAATCTCAGACCCCAGTTTATAGAGCCAGCTTCCACCTAACCTCGATTCTTCAAAAGCGATAGTCCCATCTTGATGGTGATAGATCCGTCTGACAACACTACCATACTGAAAATACTCTGTGACAAGTTTACAAGCTCCATAATACTCTCGCTTGATCCTATTTCCAGCCAAAAGATAGTCTACATAGCGGACACAGTTTGGATGATAGGGATCCAAATGAAAGCTCAAGGCGTTTCCATCCGCAAATTGGTAGCGAATGGCTCTTTCCGTTTTTTCAACAACATCCAGACGCGTCAGTTGAAACTCCATTTGCAAGGCCCCTACCGTCTTTTGAGGGACCGTAGTCTGTTGATCCGTAAAAGCTAAATGGGCAAAAAGCAGTTCCTCATCCCGGTGCCCCAATGAGAGGTAATAGGCCAATTTTTCTGGAGTGGGCCAAGTGGTAAAGACAAACTTCGCTGCCACTCCTAGTCTCCGGAGCATCTTTGCCCGAGAGGCTTGTGCAACATCAACCCCATTGGGTTCGAATCCCACTAATAGATTAAAGGTATAAATGGTCATGCGGTTCCTCCCTCTAATCGCTTAAACAGCTCTTCCAAAGCTTCTTTTTCAGGCAATTTCAAGATTCGTGCCTGCTCTCTTACCAATTCTTTGTAGGTCTCTGGCTGCTGGAGCAAGGTATCTAGTTGCTGTTCCATTTCTTCGACTGTATCTGTGATTGTGCTCAAGTTTTTATAGGCTTCCTGATGCACCGTGCTCTTCAAACCAAATAAGACTTGCCCATTTTCAAGAGCATGAAGGCTACTGCTCCACACTTCTTCTCCTCGGTTGCAATCCAGATAAATAGAGCAGCTGGATAACAAGTTCTCATATTTTTCTAGCGAAATCCCTGGATAGAGGTGCACGTTAGAACAAGTCTCCAAGTCTGTTAATTTCGGTCCCATGGCTGTCAAAGCAGCAATGTGAAAGGTTACTTGTGGGAATTGATGGGCCAGTCTAGATAAACCTTCAACCTCTTGAGAAGCCGTCATGACCAGGGCTTCTGGTTGAAAACTTTCCTGCTCCACATCTACCAGCCCTGACAAGGCTGTGATCCCGTCTTTTTTCTCCCTCAACAGACCATCTTCTACCAACAAAATCTGACTGACTTGTTCTTTGATTTCGTCTAGTTCATGAGCGTCATTGGCACAGTAGGCGAGTCTTTCCTTTGGTATCTCTGTCACAACATCTAGCAATGCCTTGTCCATCAAAAGAACAGCTTCATCTTCCGGTAAGACTTGTTCTAGGACAGCTCTCTGCAGCTCTTCCTTACTGGCATACAGGCGATCCCGTCCCTTAGGAGTTTGAAGCAAAAAGGTTCCTTGTGAGACAAAGTGAAGCAAGACTTCTTCTTGCTGACGGTTCAAATAAATGTCTAAATATGGTTGACCAGCTTCCGTAAGGAGACTCTGCTTGCTTCTCCAGCCATAGCGATTGTAGAAATCAATAGATGCGATCTCTTCTCCCTGACCAAACCACTCTACTCTGTCAACCGTTCGCGACAAGATATCCCCTCGTAAAACCACATTGGCACGACGTTCCTCCCCATCAAAAAGATAGGTTGTGATCCCAAGCGTCCAACATTCCCATAATTCTGGAACCTCTAAATCATTGAAAAATAATGGTTGCCCAACTGTTGATGCCGGGTCTGTTTGGGTAAAAAAGGTCGCCAGACTATCTGTCTGTTGATCCAAATCTGTTTCCAAATTGGTCACAAACACACGGTAGGGCTGGCCAAGTTTGTCCAATAATTTTCGCAAACGATCCAGCTCTCTGGTCTGCTCTGATGCAATAATGAACATGCTGATCCTTTCTCATCATTAAGTTCTTAGTCCATGGTTTCAACGAAACTGAGGTTGATCACCACACGCTCATAGGTTTCTGACTCTTGTAAGCCTGCTTCTTCTAGTTTTTCAAGAGCTCGTTTCAAGCGCGTTTTGTAGATATAGCGGTGCCAGGTCAGATCATAGCCCAACATCCCAAGAAGAGCCAATTTTTCTTGCTTGGCTTCCATCTCATCGAGTACCCGCTTTTCTGTCCAAACCTGGGACAGAGTATCTGAACGACCCACGCGATACCAATAAATACATTTCTCCGTATGGACCACCCGATTGGCTTTTAAGAAGAGCTTGTACATCAGGAAGTTATCCTCGACATTTTTTCCGACCGGAAAACGAAGCCCTTCAAATAAGTTACGCTTATAGAGCTTCATCATAGCACACGCCCAGGCCATATCTCTGGTCTCCTGAATGGCATCGTGGTCCATAATTGCTCGCCCCTCATAAAGGATCTCTGAATAATCATCGTCCGTTACCTTGATCAAGTATTTGCTACTACTGTCATCATAGAGGTTATAGTTGGCTACCGAGACATCCGCATCATACTTCTTCAGTTGGCGATAGAGCACTTCTACATAGTCCTCCGTCACCCAGTCATCTGGATCAATAAAGGTAATGTAATCACCAGTCGCCAACTCAATCCCTGTATTACGGGCAGCAGATAAGCCCCCATTTTCTTGGCGGACGTAGCGGATGCGTGCATCTTTCCTAAAAAATTCCTTACAGATCTCTTCTGACTGGTCTGGCGAACCATCATTGACCAGGATAATTTCCAAGTGAGGATAGGTCTGATGGATAACCGTTTCCAAACATTGTCTCAAATAAGCTTCTACATTATAGATGGGAATGATGATACTCACTACTTCATTTGTTTCCATGCTTCTTCTCATTTCTCTTTAAATAATCGCGAATCGCTGTCACCATCTCCTGCACCTGATCATCCCTAAACACCTGATTCTCACCATTCTCCACATGATTGGTTCCTTCAAAAGAAAAATAGGGAGACCTTGTTGACTGATCGTTTGCGTTATCTGATCGACCTCATCATAGGGATTGATATCCAGATAAACATCCAATTTTTCTAGGACTTTTCGACTGGTCAAGGGATCAAAAGAGGGATAAAGAAAGAGGTTAGGGTAGCGTTCCAATTGCACCAAGTTAAAACCAAAATGACTATGGGCAAGGACATGAATCGCTACGTCCGGCAACTCTTTTAACAACGTCTCCAACTCGTGGATATCTGCTGTATGGGTATAAATAGCCGCATGATAAGGAAAATCTCCCACTAGATCTTGATAGGTTTGCTTCAAAATCGGTTTTCGAAGTAAAATTTCCTCCCAAGAGAGGGCATAATAAAACCACCATAATTCACGAAAACGATTGAAACGTTTAGAGGTCCATGGTTTATTATGAGAGGTGTAGTGAACGACTGCTGGGATCCCTTGGAAGGCATCATACCAGTCCAAATCACCATAGAGATATTGATCCTTATCAGACCCTACTTGTAGATTATAGGTCCAAGGTAATGGATACCAAGCATCTTTGAAATACAGGTTCAAAATTCCTTGATCTCCGTAGACATGCTGATGGTGCTCGCGAGTGAGGTCAAAAAGAGCCTCTGTCACTTGGTGCTCTTGCCACCAAGCCTTATCAATTACCAAAAGTCCAGCATTAAAACCATCTGTCGTCGTCGGCTTATCTACCACTGCACCCAGTCCATAACCTTTTAGATCGACCTCAAATAAAGGCGATAAATCCTGTGTAAAGATCATATCACAATCCAGATAGAGGATTCGCTCTTCTTCCACCATCTCTGGAATAGCGTAACGGAAATAGGTTGCATAGTGAATATGGTCACTTGGAAGCGAAAAGGACTGGAATTGCTCGGGTGACATCCGACAATTGATCACTTCTGAATCCAACTGGCGCAAGCGCTGATTCATGATAGTAAACCACTCAGTTGGTAGATCTTCATTTAAAACATAAATTTTCAACTGGTCCTGATGGGCACACAGTGACTTCATAGCGGTTTCCAACTTTTCCATATAAGATAGATTGGCTGAAAACACAACAGCTTTTTTACTCATAACTTCCCCTTTTTTCTTTCATTAGAATACCATTTTCAAGAGAGGAAAACAATTTCTAACCCCAAAAAAGAGGCCTAGACAAGTGTCTATGACCTCTTTTACATCGGTTTCTTATTTTTGGTCTAATACAGCTAGTGTATCGTCTACCAAACTTGCCCCTAAGACATGCTTGAAGTGATTCAAAGCAAACTGGTGATTTTCAGGAGTGATCGATGCCACTGCAGGTTCCACAACCTCGATCTGATAACCCAGATTGTAGGCATCAACCGCTGTATGGAGAACACAGATATCGGTCAAGACCCCAGTCAAAATAACGGTATCTACATGGCGTTCCCGAAGTCGGATATCTAGATCCGTCCCTGAAAAGGCAGAATAATGACGCTTGTCCATCCAAAAGACACGTGGATCCGCTTGGTGCTCCCGATAAAAATCTGCTAAGGGACCGTACAAATCTCGTCCACTGGTCCCAATGATATTATGAGGTGGGAAGAGCTTGCTTTCTGGATGAAAGGGATCGTCCACATCATGCGCATCAATGGCAAAAAAGACATAGGCTCCTTGGTCAAAGGCCAATTGGGTCACCTGAGCAATGCTCTCAGAAATGGCTTGGGCGGGAGCCCCTGCCGTTAGCTTACCTTCATCCGCTACAAAATCAACGGTGTAGTCAATCGAAATTAATGCTTTAGCCATTAGTAGTCTCTTTTCTTAATTTCTTCAAAAATATCTGGTATCAACACTTTTAGATAGGTTCCCTTCATCCCAAGAGAACGACTTTCAATAATACCAGCAGATTCCAATTTCCGAAGTGCATTGACAATCACAGAGCGGGTAATGCCAATACGATCTGCGATGATAGAAGCAGTCAACTGACCTTCATTGCCTTTCAATTCACTAAGGATAGCAGATACGGCACGCAATTCGGAGTAAGACAAGGTATTGACAGCCATATTCACCGCTGTGCGACGACGAATATTCTTCTCGTCCTCCTCGCGTTGGTAGTTCAACATTTGAATCCCTACCACGGTACTAGCAATCTCAACCAAGATCAAATCATCATCCGCAAACTGTTTATCATTGCGCCAAATGATTAAGGAACCCAACCGAATCCCAGAAACATGAATAGGCGCAATGGTCGTCAAGCCATCAGGAAATTCAGACTTGGTTTCAACCGGAAAGATACTCAAATCATGGTCCACATCTAAATTAGCTTCTGTATCGTAGACCAAACTAGCCGCCTTGGCATAATCTTCTGGTAGTTTTTTATTTTGGAAGAAAGCTTCTACTCGGTCATTGTTGGTCTTGTATCGCATGAAATAACCAAGAAGAGTTCCCTTGCTATTAATGATACAGGCATTACAGTGAATAATATCCGCCAATTGCTGGGCAATATCATTGTAAGGCATCTCTACCTGTAACTGTTCATCAGTCCGTTTCAAAATGGATGTAATTTTACGTGTCTTTTCTAATAAGTTTGCCATAATAAACCTCGCATATAGTCAGCTCAAGTATATCATATAAGTGTGGGAATTTCAATCAAATTATCTGAAAATTATTTATTTTTTCTACAATTGTGCGCAATTCAGAAAAATGTCGTTTCGATGACATGGATTCTATAGAATGAATCAAAAAAAGAGAGTGGGACAGAAATCGGTAATTCGTTAGAATTCGATTTCGTCGTCCCACCTCCGCACAGTTGAGTAGGGCTGTAAAAGCTGATGAAATCAGCGTAGTAGAGCCCACTCAACCACTGC